>NZ_JAWJEJ010000003.1:2500-5903 GCF_032911445.1 Sphingomonas sp. HF-S4
TGTCGTCGCCAAGTTTGACCGCTCTGGTGGCGCACCCAAATACGAGCTGAGATTAATCATCCGCACCAAGAAGGTGGCGCGAGACGCAAGTTTCGAGCTGCCTGGTAAAGCCACGCTGCACTGCTCTGCCGAGTTTCGTGTGGTCCGCAAGGACCATCCAGTGTTGTCGTTGGTGGTGTGGACTCTCAAGCGTGAGGTAAGGGCAATTCGTGGATGCCTTGGCATGTACAGGCGATGAAGGACGTGGCACGCTGCGATAAGCGTTGGGGAGCTGTGAGCAAGCATTGATCCAACGATTTCCGAATGGGGAAACCCACCTGATCCGATTATTTCGCCCGTGAGCAATCACGGTCGGAGTAATGGGAGAAAGGTATCACTTAGCTGAATAAAATAGGCTTCGTGAAGCGAACCCGGAGAACTGAAACATCTCAGTACCCGGAGGAAAAGACATCAACCGAGATTCCGTTAGTAGTGGCGAGCGAACGCGGACCAGGCCAGTGCCTTCAATTCAACTAGCAGAACAGTCTGGAAAGGCTGACCATAGCGGGTGACAGTCCCGTATGCGAAAGTGATGTTGAAGGACTCGAGTAGGGCGGGACACGTGTAATCCTGTCTGAACATAGGGGGACCACCCTCTAAGCCTAAATACTCGTACATGACCGATAGCGAACTAGTACCGTGAGGGAAAGGTGAAAAGCACCCCGATGAGGGGAGTGAAACAGTACCTGAAACGGATTGCCTACAAGCAGTTGGAGCCTCTTTATGGGGTGACAGCGTACCTCTTGCATAATGGGTCTGTGACTTAATGTACCAAGCAAGCTTAAGCCGATAGGTGTAGGCGCAGCGAAAGCGAGTCTGAATAGGGCGACTTAGTTTGGTGTATTAGACCCGAAACCCGGCGATCTAGGCATGACCAGGATGAAGGTGGGGTAACACCCACTGGAGGTCCGAACCGATTAACGTTGAAAAGTTACCGGATGAGTTGTGTTTAGGGGTGAAAGGCCAATCAAGCCGGGAAATAGCTGGTTCTCCGCGAAAACTATTGAGGTAGTGCCTCGCATGTTTACCGTAGGGGGTAGAGCACTGGATGGGCTAGGGGGTCGCGAGATCTACCAAACCTAACCAAACTCCGAATACCTACGAGTATAGTGCGGGAGACAGACGGCGGGTGCTAAGGTCCGTCGTCAAAAGGGAAACAGCCCTGACCTACAGCTAAGGTCCCCAAGTCACGTCTAAGTGGGAAAGCATGTGGGAATCCCAAAACAACCAGGAGGTTGGCTTAGAAGCAGCCATCCTTTAAAGAAAGCGTAACAGCTCACTGGTCTAAATAAGGGTTCCTGCGGCGAAGATGTAACGGGGCTCAAGACGTGCACCGAAGCTTAGGGTGTGATCTTATGATCACGCGGTAGCGGAGCGTTCCGTAAGCCTGTGAAGCGATCTGGTAATGGGTCGTGGAGGTATCGGAAGTGCGAATGCAGACATGAGTAGCGATAAAGAGGGTGAGATGCCCTCTCGCCGAAAGACCAAGGGTTCCTGCGCAAGGCTAATCCGCGCAGGGTGAGCCGGCCCCTAAGACGAGCCCGAAGGGGGTAGTCGATGGGAACCACGTTAATATTCGTGGGCCTGGTGGTGTGTGACGGATCTCGTGTGTTGTACGAACTTATCGGATTGTTCGTGCTTCGAAGAGGTCCCGGGAAATAGCCCCACCGTATAGACCGTACCCGAAACCGACACAGGTGGTCAGGTAGAGTATACCAAGGCGCTTGAGAGAAGTGTCCTGAAGGAACTCGGCAAATTGCCTCCGTACCTTCGGAAGAAGGAGGCCCTCATCGTGCGCAAGCATTTTGAGGGGGCACAGGCCAGGGGGTAGCGACTGTTTAGCAAAAACACAGGGCTCTGCTAAGTCGGCTTCAAGACGACGTATAGGGTCTGACGCCTGCCCGGTGCCTGAAGGTTAAGTGGAGGAGTGCAAGCTCCGAAATGAAGCCCAGGTAAACGGCGGCCGTAACTATAACGGTCCTAAGGTAGCGAAATTCCTTGTCGGGTAAGTTCCGACCTGCACGAATGGCGTAACGACTTCCCCACTGTCTCCAGGACATGCTCAGCGAAATTGAATTCTCCGTGAAGATGCGGAGTACCCGCGGTTAGACGGAAAGACCCCGTGCACCTTTACTGCAGCTTCAGAGTGGCATTAGGAAGGAACTGTGTAGAATAGGTGGGAGGCTTTGAAGCATTGGCGCCAGCCAGTGTGGAGCCGCAATGTGAAATACCACCCTGTTGTTTTCTGATGTCTAACCACGCACCGTTATCCGGTGCTGGGACCCTCTGTGGCGGGTAGTTTGACTGGGGCGGTCGCCTCCTAAAGAGTAACGGAGGCGCGCGAAGGTTGGCTCAGGCCGGTTGGAAACCGGCTGTTAGAGTGCAATGGCATAAGCCAGCCTGACTGCGAGACTGACAAGTCGAGCAGAGACGAAAGTCGGTCATAGTGATCCGGTGGTCCCTCGTGGAAGGGCCATCGCTCAACGGATAAAAGGTACGCCGGGGATAACAGGCTGATAACCCCCAAGAGCTCATATCGACGGGGTTGTTTGGCACCTCGATGTCGGCTCATCACATCCTGGGGCTGGAGCAGGTCCCAAGGGTTTGGCTGTTCGCCAATTAAAGTGGTACGTGAGCTGGGTTCAGAACGTCGCGAGACAGTTTGGTCCCTATCTGCCGTGGGCGTCGAAATTTGAGAGGAGTTGACCCTAGTACGAGAGGACCGGGTTGAACATACCTCTGGTGTACCAGTCGTCGTGCCAACGGCGCAGCTGGGTAGCTATGTATGGACGGGATAACCGCTGAAAGCATCTAAGCGGGAAGCCTCCCTCGAGATAAGATTTCTTAGGACGGTCGGAGACCACGACCTTGATAGATCGGATGTGGAAGTGCGGTAACGCATGGAGCTAACCGATACTAATTGTCCTATTCGCGCTTGAGAGTTCCACCATCAATGACAGCTCTGGAATTTCCAGTGCCGTCAGCTGGTCGGATGATCATCGCAGCTCATATTAAAACCGGTGCACGGTATCGATTTGAACCCGAATTTAGCGCCCGCACGGGCTTCATTGCCTGGTGGCTATGGCGTCTGTGAACCACCCGATCCCATCCCGAACTCGGACGTGAAACCAGACTGCGCCGATGGTACTATTGCTCAAGCAATGGAAGAGTAGGTCGTCGCCAGGCATTGAAGCTCGTGCGGACAACGCCAAATTCGAAGTTCCTTAGGAAGAACCCATTCACAACGTCAGAAATGACGCGACCAGCTCACGCTGGCAAACACTTGCCGCGGGATGGAGCAGCCCGGTAGCTCGTCAGGCTCATAACCTGAAGGTCGCAGGTTCAAATCCTGCTCCCGCAACCA